>NZ_SGPH01000053.1:0-1754 GCF_004208915.1 Pseudoalteromonas sp. CO342X | reverse complement strand
CCAAGTAACTGTTCCCGCTCCTGCGCCGTCGCCAGCTCATGGCTAAAGACATCCTGCTCAGGTGCCTGTACCAGAGCGGATAACAAGACCTCAAAATGCTCCGCCATACGCGCTATTGTGTCGCGCTCAAACAAATCGGTATTATAGCCCCACCCTAGACCTAGGCCATCCTCACTTTCAACCACATTTAGCGTTAAATCATACTTTGCACTTTCCCCTTCCCGAGCCTCCACTATAGAGAGGTTGAGATCCGGCAAGGATAACTGACCGTCGTCATTGTTTTGTAGCGCCAGCATCACTTGGAATAACGGGCTGTGACTCAAGCTCCGCTCCGGCTGCAAACGTTCAACAATTTGTTCAAACGGCACCTGCTGATGGGCATAACCGTCCAGCAGCATGTTTTTACTTTGCTCTAGCAGCGCCTGGAAACTCGGCTTACCGGATAAGTCGCTCCGCAGCACTAAGGTATTGACGAAGAAACCTATCAAACCAGCCACTTCTACCTGCTCTCTGTTCGCCACCGGCGTGCCAATAACAATATCTTGTTCATTACTGTAACGGGACAGCAACACCGAAAATGCAGCATGCAGTCCCATAAACAATGTGGCCCCCTGCGCCTGACACAAGCCAGTCAAAGCCTTATAAGTACTTTTATTGATATGAGTGATATGGAAAGCACCTGCAAAGCTCTGCACCGCAGGTCTGGCGTGATCTAATGGCAACGCATGCACCACTGGTAAGCCGGCAAGCTGCTTTTCCCAGTACCCTAGCTGTTCATCCAGCACCGCTCCTTGTAACCAGTTGCGCTGCCAGTAAGCATAATCGCCGTACTGGATCGCCAGAGGCGCCAGCGGATTTTCCTGCCCTTTGGCATAAGCCGTATACAGGCTGCTAAATTCATTCACCAGTATACCCATCGACCAACCGTCCGAGGCAATATGGTGCATGGTCACCAGCAAAATATGTTCCTGCTCGGCAACTTTAAGCAAGCGCGCCCGCAGCATTAAATCTCGGCTCAGCTCAAAGGCCGCGGCCGCCTCTTTGGCAACAGCTTCATCAATCTGTGTTTGTTGCACGGTTTCAGGCAGCACAGACAAATCCGTAAGCGGCACTTCAAACGTCTCCGGCGTATTAATCACCTGAACTGGCTCGCCGTCATCGCCGACAACAAAGCAAGTCCGTAGGCTTTCATGACGTCCTACAATTGTACTAAAGGCCTGCTGCAGCGCCTGACTGTTCAGACTACCCGTTAATCTTAACGCCGCAGGCATATTGTAATGGACACTGCCGCCGTCTATTTTATCCAGCAGCCACAACCTTTGCTGGGCAAAAGATAAAGGCAAAGCCTGCTCCCGAGAAACCGCAGTTAACGGCGGACGCATACCACCTGAGTGCTCACCGGACAATAAAGCCGCCAGATCCATTAACCTCGGCTGCTCAAAGACCTTCCGCAGCGCCAGTGTGACCTCAAAAGCTTCACCAATACGGGCCACCAGTTTAGTAACCAGCAGGGAGTGCCCACCCAGATCAAAGAAGTTGTCTGAAATACCAACCCGCTCAAGCCCCAGCACCTCCTGCCAGATCCGGCATAAGGTTTTTTCTGTTTCAGTGCGCGGCGCAATATACTCGCCGCCTAATACATCCCCTTCCGGCGCCGGCAGCGCCTTACGGTCAACCGTGCCGTTGGCCGTCAACGGAAAAGACTCCAACACCACAAAGGCCGAAGGCACCATATAATCCGGCAGCCCCGCCCG
>NZ_SGPH01000052.1:0-1818 GCF_004208915.1 Pseudoalteromonas sp. CO342X | reverse complement strand
AAGAAGCGCCATTGCAAAGCACAGCCTCCTGCTCGGGGTGGAGTGACACTCTGGCTTCAAAAAACTCATGAATGCACCTATTTGATGGCCAATCAGTCTCGGTATTATTCCAGCCGTGCAGCAGTTGTTGCCTTTCTTGCTCGGTCACCAGCTCATGGCCAAAAACATGCCTGTTCGGCGATTGCGACAGGGCAGATAACAGGACTTCAAAATGCCTCGCCATCTGCTGTATGGTTTCCTGATTGAATAAGTCGGTATTAAACTCCCAGGCCAGTTCGAGCCCTTGCGCTTTTTCAAGAATATTTAAGCTCAGATCAAATTGCGTGCTACCGACACCTTTAAGTTTTAACTCTGAAACCTCAATCCCCGGCAGCACCAAGCAGCTTTCATCCTCTTGCTGTAACGTCATCATCACCTGAAACAAAGGGCTGTGGCTCAGACCTGATTTAAGCTGCTGCTGTTTGATAACACATTCGAAAGGGAGCTGTTGATGCTCATACGCTTGTTGGATGGTTTCGCGGCTCAGGGCCAATACCTCAAAAAAATCAGGATCGCCAGCCAAATTGCTGCGCAACACCAAAAAGTTCATCAAACCGCCTATAAGACCCGCAGCGCCTGAATGCTGTCGGTTATCGGCCTGAGTACCTATCACTATGTCATCGATATTGCTGTAGCGGGACATTAATATCGAAAAAACGGCATGCAGTCCGGCAAAGAGACTTGTCCCCTGCTCCCGGCACAAGGCTGCCAACAGCTCATGACTGGCTTGATCTAAGGTAGAGACATGGACATCCCCGTTAAAAGTCTGTATCGCCGGCCTGGGATGATCCAGTGGTAAACCATGAACAAGAGGTAATCCCTTAAGCTGCTGTTCCCAGTAAGCAAGCTGCTGGTCAAAAACACCAGTTTGCAAACCATACCGCTGCCAGCGGGCATAGTCTGAGTACTTCAGGGTGATCGGCGTCAAAGGCTTCTCTTTTCCCTGCTCACTGGCCGAGTACATAACACCCAACTCATTGAGTAGTACTTTCATGGAGCTGGGATCGCAGGCCATAGCATGGGAGATCACCAGTAAAATATGCTCATCGGCGGCTACTTTAAGCAAGTGCGCCCGCAGCATCAGATCCCGGGCCAGATCAAAAGGCCTCCCTACTTCGGCGGATAGCAAAGTGGCAATTTCGGCCTCCCGTGCTCCTGCAGCCATATCGGATAAATCTGTCACTGGCATTTCCAGAGAAAGTGCCTGTAGGAACACAGGTATAACCGAATCATTTTCTCCAACTTGAAAACATGTGTGCAGGCTTTGATGCCGTACCAGCAGAAGGTCAAATGCCCGTTGTAAGCTAGCTTGGTTCAAGCTGCCGCTAAGTGTTAAGGCCACGGCAAGGTTAAGATGATGACTGCCGCCGCTAAGCTGATCCTGAAGCCAGACCCTTGACTGGCTAAAAGACAGTTCATTGTCGCCCCCTATCATCTCTCCATAAGCCTGTCCGATAAAAGAGCTAAGAGCGGTTGACCCCATTTTATTGTTATTATTTATATTCATATTTCAAAAAAGTCCAAGTCCTGCTCTTGTTCATCGCAATTGGCATTACCAGCTACAGCATCAAGATGTAATGCTAATGATTTCAAGTTATCCAGCATAAAAACATGTGATACAGCCAGTTTTATTTCGAACTCTTGCTCAATGGCAGTCAATAACTTAACAAACAATAAGGAGTTTCCACCAAGTTCAAAGAAATTATCCATAATTCCGACTCGTTCCACCTCCAGCACTTGCTGCCAAATGCTGCATAACGCCCGTTCCGTATCCGATTT
>NZ_SGPH01000051.1:0-1887 GCF_004208915.1 Pseudoalteromonas sp. CO342X | reverse complement strand
GTCATGCGTTGCCGGAGCCGGATATGGAGGCTTTAAGGGCAGAGTATATCGCTCCGCAAACGGAGACGGAAATACGCCTGAGTGAAATTTGGCAGCAGGTGCTGGGTTTAGAAAAAGTAGGTATCACCGATAGCTTCTTTGAGCTTGGCGGCCATTCGCTGTTGGCAACTAAGCTGGTGGCCAGAATTAATGAAACTTTTGCAATTAACTTCCCTATTAAGGTTTTTTTCGAGCACAACACCATAGAAAAGCAGGCAAAACTTATAGGAAACAACTTATTTGATGAAACGCAAATCGTCATACCACAAAGAAATAAGATGATTTCAAATCAGGATGAATTAGAAGAAATAGAACTATGACACTGTTAACCGAATTAAAAGAATTATTAAAAAACGGCATAGAAGTAAAACTGGTTGGCGAGAAACTAAAAGTTGAGGCCATGCCAGGTGCGTTGAAGGCAGAACAAATCGCTCTTCTCAAACAGCAAAAAGAAAATATTCTTCGACTGTTTCATTCCCTGACGATTAAGTCTAATCGGGATTATGAGTTTCTATCTTTTGCCCAGCAAAGGTTATGGTTGTTAGATCAAATCGACGGTGGTAGCCACCAATATAATATGCCGATGGCCTTGAAGCTCAGTGGTGTTTTTGATGAAAGAGCAATGCAACGGGCATTTGCGGACATAATGGAGCGCCATGAAAGCTTGCGTACCTGTTTTGTTGCTGCAGATGATGGTGAGCCTGTACAAATTATCAAGGAGAAAAGCGGTTTTGACGTGCCGCTAACGGACTTGTCGGCACTGCCAAAAGAGGTGCAACAAACACAGATTGATCAAGCCGCTTCCGCCGAAGCCGAAGCCATCTTTGATCTAAGCTGGGATTTTATGGTGAGAGCACGGGTACTTAAATTATCCTCCCAGGAACATATTTTGCTGGTCACCATGCATCATATTGCTTCAGACGGCTGGTCAATGGGGATACTGGTAAACGAGTTCAGTCGTTTGTATAGCGCTTATGTGCAGGGAGAAGAGAGTCCCCTGACGCCACTTGCTATCCAGTATGCCGATTATGCCAACTGGCAGCGGGAATGGCTGCAGTCTAATAAGCTGGACGAGCAACTGGCTTATTGGCAAGATAAACTTTCGGGTTTGCCTGCATTACATAACCTGCCGCTGGATAAGCCTAGGCCTTTAGCTCAAGGTTTTAGTGGTGAAACCTATGTGTCCTGTATTGCTAAAACCGAGTTAGCAAGTTTAAAAAAAATTTGCCAAACCCGAGAGGCAACCTTATTTATGGGGCTACATGCCGCATTTTCTGTGTTGTTGTCTCGTTACAGCAATGAAAAGGATATCGTGGTTGGGACGCCAGTAGCCAACCGTGAACAGATGGAAGTGGCGGATCTGATCGGCTTTTTTGTCAATACCTTAGTACTGCGCTGTGATTTATCCGGTGAGCCCAGATTTTTTGATGTTCTGGCACAAAGCAAACAAATGTTGCTGGATGCCTATGCCCATCAACAGGTCCCTTTTGAGCAGGTGGTCGAACGGCTGCAGCCTGAGCGTAGCCTGAGCCACAGCCCGTTATTCCAGGTGATGCTGGCGCTGCAAAATAATGAACAAGGCAATTTGTCATTACCGGGAATAAGTTTATCTCAGTTAAATTTAAACCAGGGTGACGTGTCACAATTTGATTTAACCTTAAATGTTGCTGAAAAACCGGATGGGTTGACCTTGAGCTGGGTGTTTAATACCGATTTGTTTGAGCGCGACACAATAGCGCGTATGGCGGAGCATTTTGAGGTCTTGTTATCTGCTCTGGTACAGGCACCTGAGCAGGATGTCTTTAGCCATGAGCTGGCGACGGCGCAGGAGCGGGAACAGTTACTTGG
>NZ_SGPH01000050.1:0-2030 GCF_004208915.1 Pseudoalteromonas sp. CO342X | reverse complement strand
CCGGCGGCTTTTGTTGTTCTTGAGGCTTTGCCGTTAACGGTCAACGGTAAACTTGACCGCCATGCTTTGCCTGAGCCGGAAGGGGAATTTTCAGGCGACTATATCGCACCGCAAACCGAGATGGAAAAAATCTTATGCGAGATCTGGCAGGAGGTGCTGGGAGTTGAACAGGTTGGTATTCTGGACAACTTTTTTGAACTGGGGGGACATTCGTTACTGGTTATGCGGGTGATTTCCCGGTTACAGCAACAAAATCTGGTGATGAGTGCGAGCCAACTCTTTTCGACCCCTTCTCTGGCAGCGTTGGCAAAGTTAATCGTGAAGGAATCTGTGGATGATGCCCGTTTATTTAAGGCCCCGCCTAACCTGATACCAGCGGACTGTGTAGCATTAACTCCCCAAATGTTGCCATTAGTGGACTTAAATGCGGGGGAAATAGAACAGTTGGTTGCACAAATTCCGGGTGGCGTTGGGAACATACAGGACATTTACCCCTTAGGTCCCTTGCAACAAGGTATATTGTTTCACCATACCTTGGATCCGGAAAATGATCCTTATGTCTTATCTGCATTTTTGAAGATTCCGGATTTACATCAGGTACAGGCTTTTATTGACGGATTAGACTTCTTAATTAAGCGCCATGACGTACTACGCACTTCTATTCACTGGGAAGGGGTAAGAAAGCCGGTACAAATTGTAAGAAAGCAGGTCGGGTTAGCTGTTTTGACAACCACAATAGAACAGCAGCAGAACCCATTGGTTTATCTTCAGGAATACAGCGAGTCCGAAGGGCGTCAAATGGATCTAAGGAGTGGTCCATTATTGCGTGTTATCGTTGCGAGTCAGGGCGATAGCGCTGAGCGTTATGTATTATTGCAATGGCATCATATTATTTCCGATCATGTTGCCTTTGAAGTGATTCAAAAAGAGCTGAAATTATATAGTCAGGGTTTACAACAGCAACTTCTGACTCCGGTACAGTACCGAGAATTTATTGCCCATAGTCTGCATCAGGAAAAGGCAAATGATGCCGAGCAGTATTTCACCAATATGCTGTCGGATGTCAGCGAACCAAGCTTGCCGTTTAATCTGATAAATGTGCAAGGTAAAGGCAATGATATTACCGAGTTCTCGGAAGCTTTCCCTGCGCCTCTTGGAGAAGAACTCAGGGCAATAGCTAAAAACATACAGATCAGTCCTGCTGCAATTTTTCACGCTGGCTGGGCCCGGGTTATGGCGGCTTGCAGCGGTAAAGATGATGTTGTCTTTGGTACAGTAATGTCGGGTCGCTTGCAGGGAACCTCAGGGGTAGAGCAGGCTCTTGGCGTGTTCATTAACACCTTGCCAATAAGAGTAAAACTTGCCGGTGCAAACGCCCAGAGCCTGGTGCAACAAGTGCAAACCAGTTTGCTGGACTCTTTACCCTATGAACAAGCAAGTTTATCTATGGCGCAACGTTGTTCAAGTCTAAGTAATGGCATGCCTTTGTTTAGCTCGGTTTTCAACTACCGACATTCAGGCTCAGGTGGAATAGAAATGGGGAAAGCGGACTTACAGGCGCAATCTTTTACGGTAGAGTTTTTGAAAAGACAGGAAAGAACCAACTACCCGTTAAGTTTATCGGTGGATGACTTCGGTGATGCTTTTCAAATCACGGTAAAAGGTATTGCCGATATAGCGACGGAGCGGGTGATAGAGTATATGCAGGGGGCAATGAAAGGTCTGGTTGAAGCGCTCAGAGAAAGCTCCAGCGCTAGACTCGACAGTCGTGAGCTGTTACCGGAAAGTGAACGTCAGCAATTGCTCCATACCTGGAATGATACCGAGGCAGAAGTACCATTGGAGTACTGTCTCCATGAACTCTTTGCGGAGCAGGCTGATCGTTTTCCGAAGAAAACCGCTCTAGTTTGTGATGGTATCAGCCTTAGTTACGGTGAGCTAAATCGCCGCGCTAATCAGTTGGCCCATTACCTGAAAGCGCAGGGGGTGAAAGCGCAGACGTTAGTCGGGCTTTGTGTTGAACGCTCGGT
>NZ_SGPH01000021.1:0-2620 GCF_004208915.1 Pseudoalteromonas sp. CO342X | reverse complement strand
GAAGAAAAGTCGATATTACGATACTTGTCACCTAACTGGCTGGTTAAGGCGTGAAGATAGTAAAGCACATTGTGCTGAGTGAGCATCACGCCTTTTGGTTGTCCGGTTGTCCCTGAGGTGTAGATGATATAAGCCAAGTTAGCCAACGCGGTTGGACGCACTAAGTTCTCGTGCTCCACCGCCAGCGCATGGGTGTTTACGCCGAGCGCCGCCGTTTTTCCAAGCACAGGTTCAAGTGAAGGCAAGTGACTTTCCTGGGTTAGCACTAAGTCGGTGTTGGTGTCGGTTAAAATAAACTCAACCCGAGCTTCGGGGTAATCTGGTGAAACGGGCACATAGGCACCACCGGCTTTGAGCACGGCCAAAATAGCAATAAGCATCTCGCTACTGCGAGAAAAGTAGAGGGCGATAGGGGTATCGGCAGGCAATAGGCCAGCTTGTACTTTGGGGTGCTGAGCAAGGATTTGCTTCGCAAGGGCATTGGCTTTACCGTTCACTTCGGCATAAGACAGCGCTTCACCGCCGCTGGTTAACATGGCCGTCTGCTCTGGGGTGTTAGCGGCGTGCTGCTCCACGATGCTTGCCAGATCTTTGTCGGTAGCAAACGACTCGGCGTTGTTGTGCCAAGCACGGAGTGTGTCAGTCTCAGTTCTATTTTGTAGGGCTACTTTTGCAAGTGGCTGTGCAGTTCTGGCGATCACCTGATCGATAATATTGATAAAGCGCTCAGCAAGGAGTTCGATCCAGTCACTAGGAAATAGCGCAGTGGCGTAGTTAATATCACCAAATACTTCTTCGTCCCCATTTTGTAGCAATAAACTAATGTCGAACTTAGCCACTTTATGTAGCGCTTTGACTTGTGATTCATCCACTGGCATAAACAGCTGTTGGCTGCTGTCGTCGCTGTTATTTTTAAATTGTTCAAGCGCAAACATCATTTGAAATAGCGGATGGCGAGACGGATCCCGTTGTAATTTTAGGGCGTCGACCAATTTATCAAATGGCAGATCTTGGTGCGCCTTTGCCGCTTTTAGGGTTTGGTGCACTTGTTGAATTAAGGCATTAAAGTCGAGTGCGTTATCAATATGAACTGGCAGGGCTAAGCTATTGACCAAAAAGCCAATAAGATTTTGTGTCTGGCTTAGATGACGGTTGTCAGATGGTGTACCTATGATTAAATCTGACTGACCGCTGGTTGCTTGTAATGTCAATGCCCAGCTGCTGAGCAGTACTACATAAAGACTGGTTTGTTGCGTTTTGGCTATGGCCTTTAGGGCTTCGCTTCGTTCCTGACCCAAACGAATACGGTGGTCTGCACCGTGATATTGATATTCATTTGGCCTTGGTAGTGGCGAATGTAATTCAAGCTGCTCAGCGCCTGCAAGTGCATCAGTCCAGTGGTCTAAAAGCTTAGTTAAGGTATCGCCGCTAAGGTACTCGCGCTGCCATTTTGCGTAATCTTGGTACTGTAACTCAAGCGCTGGTAGCTCAGGCGTTATGCCTGAAGCTAGCATAAAATAGGCTTGGTGTAGCTCACGCATAAAGATTTCGGTGGACCAGCCATCAAAAGCAATATGGTGCCACATAAATAGCACGTAACGTTCAGCGCCTAATGTCCAACAGCAAACCTTGAACATAGGCTCATTAGCTAAGTCAAATGGTGTACTAATAGCTTGTTTCACAGCCGTATTAAGCGCAGCTAAGTCAGCCACAGGGCTAGGCGTAATCTCAATACAAGCGCTCAACACTTCTTGATAGTCGTGGCCTTGCTCGTCTTGACGATAGACACTGCGAAGTACTTCATGCCTATCTAACACGATATTTAGTGCTTGCGTTAATCGCGCAAGCTCTGTGTGCTCAGAGAGTTTAACCAAAAACGGAATGTGATAAGCGTTGGTGCCATTTTCTAACCGTTCGATAAATAATAAACGCTCTTGCGCAAATGAAAGCGGATGGCGGTTTAATTCTGGCAGTGTATTAAATGCATCCTTTGAAAAAATTGCTTTTGCTTCAAGGTAATCCATTAGCTGCGTTTTGTTTGACTTTAACTTTGCAACAAGCGCAGCATCTGGCGCTTGCGCGCCAAATGACAGCTCTAGTCCGCCGTCTTGCAACCAGATTGAGAGATTGTGATCTTTCAGTTCAGCGAGCAATGACAACATGGTTAAATCCTCATGCTATTAGTTTGTTCTTGTTGTGATCCGGAGTCTGCTTTAATTTCGATATCCACGCTCAGCGTCTCTAAGTTGTCGACGATTGCGGCAATATGGGTATGTTCAAACAAGGCTGAAATTGGGATGTTTAAATCCAGTGCTTTATTACATGCATTCATCAACCGGATAGCCGAGATAGAGTCCCCCCCGATACTGAAGAAATTATCTTCAATGCCCACTTGTTCAAGGCCAAGTACCTGTTGCCAAATCTCACAAAGCTGGGTCTCTAAAGCATTGCGTGGTGCCACATAGAGGTTGTCAGCTTGAAGTTCTGGCGCGGGGAGTGCCTTGCGGTCAAGCTTACCATTACCCGTAAGTGGAATATGCTCGATTAGAGTAAAGTGACTGGGCACCATGTATTCAGGTAAAGCAGCACTTAGGGCGAGCTTTAATTCGGTAATTTCAAG
>NZ_SGPH01000049.1:0-3161 GCF_004208915.1 Pseudoalteromonas sp. CO342X | reverse complement strand
TTATCCATAATTCCGACTCGTTCCACCTCCAGCACTTGCTGCCAAATGCTGCATAACGCCCGTTCCGTATCCGATTTAGGGGCTACATACTCCGCTCTGGATAATCCAATATCTGGCTCCGGCAGTGCCTTAACATTGACTTTACCATTCGCTGTCAACGGCAAAGCTTCCAGTATCATATACGCCGACGGCACCATGTACTCCGGTAAAGCCTGACGAATATGCCCCTTAACATCCTCTATCAAGGCCCCTGTTTCCCTTTCACTGTCGCCAACCACTAGATAAGCGACCAGCTGGCTGTTGTTTTCTCCATTGTCCCGAGCCAACACTAGGGCTTCCTGAATGTCACTATGAGTTGCTAGAGCATGCTCTATTTCACCCAGCTCTATACGAAAGCCCCGTACCTTCACCTGGTGATCTATTCGTCCCAAATATTCAAGCTCACCTCCCTCCTGTCGGCGCGCCAGATCGCCGGTGCGGTAAAAGCGTTTCACACCCTGTCCCGGTAAACACACAAAACGCTCAGCACTCAACTCTTCCCGATTTAAGTAGCCCCGGCTAACCCCATGGCCGCTGACATACATTTCACCACCAATACCGTCCGGTACCAGCACTTGTTTTTCATTCAACAACAGAATATCCAGATCTGCCAGTGGCTTACCTATCAGGCTCGCACCCCGACCTTGCGTCAGATCTTGTTCCCGAATACGTCGATAGGTAACATGCACTGTGGTTTCGGTGATCCCATACATATTGACCAACTCTGGGGTGTTATCGCCATGGCGCGCCACCCAAGGTTTAAGCTGAGTGAAATTCAGGGCTTCCCCGCCAAAAACCACATAGCGCAGCGCCAGCGGTTCATCCCGACGGCTGTCTTCGGCAATCAACAGGTTAAAGGCGCTCGGGGTCTGGTTTAAGACCGTCACTTTTTCCTGCACCAACAACTGGTAGAAATCTCCGCTCGAGCGCGATACCCAGTAAGGCACTATCACTAAACGTCCGCCATAGGCCAACGCTCCCCAAATCTCCCACACCGAGAAGTCAAAGGCGTAGGAATGGAACAGGGTCCAGACATCAGCTTCACTAAAGTCAAAATGCGCTTGTGAGGTGCCTAGTAGGCGGGTCACATTATTATGCTGTACCAGCACCCCTTTAGGTTGCCCGGTAGAGCCTGAGGTATAAATAACATAAGCCAGATGATGGGACGCAAGGCCCAGCGAAGATACCGACAGGTTCTGCACCGACATGTCCGACAACTGTGCCTGTACGGCTTCGTCATCCAGACACAGGGCCTTATCCGCCAACACCGGTAATTGCGCCAGCACCGCTTGTGAAGTCAGCACGGTTTGCACACCGCTGTCTTCAAGCATATACGTCAGGCGGGACTGTGGATTGGCTGGGTCAAGCGGTACATAGGCCCCGCCTGCCTTGAGAATAGCCAACATACCGACCACCGTCTCCAGCGAGCGCTCAACGCAAAGTCCCACTAAAGTATCCGGCTTCACTCCCTGTGCTGTCAGGTAGCGAGCTAATTGGTTGGCGCGGCGGTTTAACTCGCCATAACTAAGACGGCTTGCTTCATATACTAGGGCTATTTTCTCCGGGTGGCGCGCTGCCTGCTCTTCAAATAATTCATGCAGGCAGCTGGTTAAGCACTCAATATCCTGACTGCTTTCAAGCAGCTGTTCACGCTCCCGGCTGGTCACCAATTCATGACTGAACACATCTCGCTCAGGTGACTGCAACAGGGCGCTCAGCAACACCTCAAAGTGCTCCGCCATACGCACTATCGTCTCGTCTTTAAAGACAGCCGTATTAAACTCCCAATAGAGCCCGAGGCCACCAGCCTCCTCTGCCATATTCAGGGTCAGGTCGAACTTCGCGGTTTGTCCGCCGCCTTCCACCATCGACAACTCTAATCCCGGCAACGATAAGCTGCCCTGATCATTGTTTTGCAGCGATAGCATCACCTGAAACAGCGGGCTGTGACTCAGGCTGCGCTCGGGCTGCAAACGGTCAACGATTTGTTCAAACGGCACCTGCTGATGGTCATAGGCATCGAGCAAACAGCGCTTGCTCTGCCCCAGTAAATCATGAAAACTTGGACTGCCCGATAAATCGCTGCGCAGCACCAGCGTATTGACAAAAAAGCCTATTAGCTCGGCAATTTCTGATTGCTCCCGATTCGCCACCGGCGTGCCGACCACGATATCCTGCTCGTTACTATAGCGGGATAATAAAACCGAAAACGCAGCATGCAGCCCCATAAACAAGGTGGCACCATGAGATTGACACAAGGCTGTCAAACGCGCGACATCGTTTTTATCAAGACTGCTGGCATGAACATCACCGGTAAAGCTTTGCACCATAGGTCTGGCATAATCCAACGGCAGGCTATGCACCACAGGCAAGTACGACAGCTGATTTTGCCAGTAGTCTAACTGCTGCTCTAGCACGTCGCCTTGCAGCCATTGGCGCTGCCAGTAAGCATAGTCGCCATACTGAATGGCCAAGGGAGCCAGAGACGCTTCTTCTCCCTGAACATAAGCGCGATACAGCTGGCTAAACTCATTCACCAATATGCCCATGGACCAGCCATCTGAAGCGATATGGTGCATGGTCACCAGAAAAATATGCTCTAGATCGGAGACTTTTAGCAGTCGCGTCCGAAGCATTAAATCCTGGCTCAGGTCAAAAGCGCTGACCGCCTCTTTAGCGATCACTTCAGCAATTTCAGCCTCGCGGATCCCTATCGTTAGTGTCGATAAGTCCGTAAACGGGATATCAAAAGTGTCCGCTTCTTGGAGCACCTGGATTGGCTCGCCGTCATCGCCGCCAATAAAACATGTACGTAGGCTTTCATGACGCGCCACGATAGCGCTAAAGGCCTGCTTCAAGGCGTCCTGGTTGAGGGTGCCAGTCAGTTTTAACGCCGCCGGCATATTGTAATGGGCACTGCCGCCGTCGATTTTATCCAGCAGCCATAGCCTTTGCTGTGCATAAGACAGGGGTAAGGCTTGCTCTCGGGACACCGGTAGGAGCGGCGGACCTTGCAGTCCCCGGTCACAGCTGTCGATAAAGGCCGCCAGCGCTGCCAGCTTAGGCTGGTTGAAAATCTCCCGCAGCGGCAAAGTCACCTCAAAGGCTTCGCTGCAGCGGGC
>NZ_SGPH01000048.1:0-4032 GCF_004208915.1 Pseudoalteromonas sp. CO342X | reverse complement strand
TTCATTCAGCACAGCTCCCTGCAAGTAGTTGCGCTGCCAGTGGGCATAATCGCCGTACTGGATCGCCAGCGGCGGCAGAGGGTTGTCCTGCCCTTGGGCATAGGCCGTATATAAACGGCTAAATTCATTGACCAAGATCTCCCGGGACCAGCCATCGGAAGCGATATGATGCATGGTCACTAGCAAGATATGCTCTTTAGCTGAAATTTTCAGCAGCTGCGCCCGCAACATCAAATCCCGTGTCAGATCAAACTGTTTCCCAGCTTCCGTTGAAACGGCTTCGGCTATTCGGGTCTGTAGCGCTTGCTGCGAAAGGGCGGACAGATCCGTCAGCGCCACCTCAAAGCTGTCTAACTCACGGATCAGTTGTATCGGTTCACCATCGTCGCCGGCAACAAAATAGGTGCGCAGGCTTTCATGACGTAACAGGATAGTGGTAATCGCCTGTTGCAGAGCGTCCTCATTGAGGGTACCGGTCAGTTTTAACGCCGCCGGCATATTATAATGGGCGCTGCCACCGTCGATTTGATCTAACAACCATAGCCTTTGTTGGGCAAAAGACAGGGGCAACGCCTGAGTCCGGGAAACCTGTATCAAAGGCGGATGATTCTTCCCCTGCTTTTGAGCTGATATAAATTCTGCCAGACTCGCCAGAACAGGCTGTTTAAAAATATCCCGCAATTTAATTTTCACATCGAATGACTCGCTAACCCGAGCCACCAACTTAGTGGCCAGCAGTGAGTGCCCTCCCAATTCAAAAAAGTTGTCCGTGAGGGCAATCCGTTCAAGCCCCAGCAGCTCTTGCCAGATAACGCTTAAGGCTTTTTCTCCTTCGGTTTGCGGGGCGCTGAAGCCGTCGTCTGACATTTCATTGCTCGGCTCAGGTAAAGCATTGCGATCAAACTTGCCGTTGGCGGTTAAGGGGAAAGACTCCAGTACCACAAAATCCGAAGGCACCATATATTCAGGTAAAAGTTTACCTACATGCTGGCGCACTGCTTCAATCAGGCCACTCTTATCGCTTTCGGCATCTTCGGCAAGCAGGTAGCCCACCAGGTGCTTCCCCTTTTCCCCTGCGTCACGGGCAAGTACGACGGCTTCCTTGACACGGCTAAAATCTGCCAAGACATGTTCTATTTCAGCCGGCTCGATGCGAAAGCCCCGGATTTTCACCTGATGATCGGTACGGCCGATAAATTCAAGACGGCCATCTGCCAAGCGACGCACCAAATCTCCGGTGCGGTACAGACGCTGGCAACTATTGTTGTCTTGTTCATTAAAATAAGGGTTGGTGATAAATTTTTCAGCCGTCAGCTTATCCTGGTTCAGATAACCCCGAGCCAACCCGATACCACCAATACATAGTTCACCCGGCACGCCACCTGGCGCTAAGGTATTTTCATTCAGGATCAATGCCCGAACATTACCCAGCGGATATCCAATATGGGGCAAGTCGCCGGATATCGGCGTCCAATGGGTGTTAACGCTACATTCTGTTGGACCGTATACATTCACCGCCTTGCGTTGATACTGCTGTTGCCAGTCACATAGTCTGGCCCATAACTGGGGAGAAATAGCTTCGCCGCCAATGATTAAGTTAGGTAAAGTACTCTCTAGACCCAAATCAAACCAGGCTTCCACCATTAACGGAGTACAGTCGAGAACACCGCACTGTCCAAAGGTTCTCCCTATAGTTTGTGACTCCTGATCGGCATATCTGGGTAAAATACGCAACGGCACACCCGACATCAACTGGGATAGACCCTTAACCGAAGAATCAAAGGCATAAGAAGCGTTTAACCCCCAACAAGCACCTTCCGGCACTATATCCATCCTCTGTATTTCTGCGGCAAGATTGACAATTCCCTGATGCTCGATCAAGACCCCTTTAGCTTGTCCGGTCGAGCCTGAAGTATAAATGACATAGGCTAGATGAGAAGCAGTTAGTCCCAGCGAAGATACAGGCAGGTTATCTTCCGACATATTTACAAGCTCGGTTTGCACTGACTCTTTATCCAGACATAGGGCGTGCGCAGCCAATGAAGGCAAGTCAGCCAAGACCCGCTCTTGGGTCAATACGGTATCCACACCGCTATCCTTAAGCATATAAAGTAGGCGTGATTCAGGATAGCTCGGATCAAACGGCACATAAGCACCCCCAGCTTTGAGGATCGCCAATATACCGATAACCATATCCATAGAGCGATCGACACAAAGACCAACTAAGGTATCCGGTTTCACCCCTTGCAGCTTAAGGTGATGGGCGAGTTGGTTGGCACGGCGGTTAAGCTCGCCATAATTCAGACTACCCTCTTGCGTTATCAGGGCGATTTTATTTGGCTGCGACGCAGCTTGTGCTTCAAATAATTCATGAATGCACAGCTGTGGAACAACACTCGATACCATGTCTTTGCCAGCATTGAGGAGCAGACGGCGCTCTTGTCCGGTGACCAGTTCATGGGCGAAAACGTCCTTCTCCGGCGACTGCACCATGGCGAGCAATAAAGTTTCAAAATGACCGGCCATCTGCTTTATGGTCTCTATATCAAAGAGATCGATATTAAAGCCCCATTTAAGTTGCAGCCCCTGCTCACTTTCAATCACATTTAAAGTTAAATCAAACTTGGCGGTACCTACCCCTTGATCTTCCATAGCCGATAAGGTTAATCCGGGTAGGGACAGACTGCCTCCATCATTGTTTTGTAAGGCCAGCATTACCTGGAATAAAGGCATATGACTCAGATTACGCTCCGGCTGTAGTCTCTCTACTAAAAGCTCAAAAGGCACTTGTTGGTGAGCATAAGCATCCAGCAACATCTGTTTACTTTGCGCCAGCAGCTCCCGAAAGCCCGGATTGCCAGAGGTGTCACTGCGCAGTACCAGGGTATTAACAAAGAAGCCGATCAAATCTGCTACTTCCAACTGCTCCCGATTGGCTACTGGCGTGCCTACCACTATGTCATTTTCATTGCTGTACCGTGACAAAAGCACGGAAAATGAGGCATGCAGCCCCATAAATAAGGTTGCGCCCTGGGCCTGGCATAATTGCATTAATTTTCTCAGGCAGGCTTTATCCACACTAGAGTAATGCACATTGCCGGCAAAACTCTGCCTCGCAGCTCTGGGGCGATCAAGCGGCAGATTATGGACCACAGGCAAGCCCGCTAACCGGTCTTGCCAAAAAGCCAACTGTTCATCCAGTCTAGGTCCCTGCAGATAGTTACGTTGCCAGTGGGCGTAATCGCCATACTGGATGGCAAGTGGTATTAGGGGATTATCTTCTCCCTGTACATAAGCACGATATAAACGGCTAAACTCATTCACTAATATACCCATAGACCAGCCGTCTGAGGCAATATGATGCATAGTTACCAGCACAATATGCTCCCGAGAAGAAAGCTTAAGCAACTGCGCCCGCAGCATAAGTTCCTGGCTTAGATCAAAAGTTCGTGAAGCTTCAGCAGAAACCGCAACAGCAAGTTGTACTTGCTGCTCCCCTGCCGTAAAAGTGGATAAATCGGTTACTGGTACATGGAAAGTAAAATTCTCCTGAATCTCTTGCCGCGGATCGCCATCTCCCATTGAAATAAAACGAGTGCGCAAGCTTTCATGGCGCTGGACCACAGTGAAAAAAGCCCGTTCCAGCGCCTGAACATTTAATTTACCCTCCAGCCTCAGAGCACCCGACATATTATAATGGGCACTTCCGCCGTCGATCCGGTCCAGTAACCATAACCTTTGCTGTGCATAAGACAGGGGTAAAGCAAGCTCTCGGCAAACAGGTGTTAGTTGCAGCCGATTTGGATCGCGCTCATAACCGGATAAAACAGCTGCAAGCTCAGCCAATATGGGTCGGCTGATAACCTCACGCAACGGCAATGAGATATCAAAAGTTTCATTAATTCTGGCCACCAGTTTAGTCGCTAATAAGGAATGGCCGCCTAACTGGAAAAAGTTATCCATAATTCCGACTCGTTCCACCTCCAGCACTTGCTGCCAAATGCTGCATAACGCCCGTTCCGTATCCGATTT
>NZ_SGPH01000047.1:2500-5069 GCF_004208915.1 Pseudoalteromonas sp. CO342X | reverse complement strand
TAAACCACTTTGGCGTTGTATGGTTAAGCCTCACGGGTAATTAGTACGAGTTAGCTTAATGCCTCACAGCACTTCCACATCTCGCCTATCAACGTTGTAGTCTTCAACGGCCCTTCAGTTGACTCTAAGTCAAAGTGAGAACTCATCTCGAGGCCTGCTTCCCGCTTAGATGCTTTCAGCGGTTATCAGTTCCGAACGTAGCTACCGGGCAATGCAATTGGCATCACAACCCGAACACCAGCGGTTCGTCCACTCCGGTCCTCTCGTACTAGGAGCAGCCCCTCTCAATTCTCAAACGCCCACGGCAGATAGGGACCGAACTGTCTCACGACGTTCTAAACCCAGCTCGCGTACCACTTTAAATGGCGAACAGCCATACCCTTGGGACCGACTTCAGCCCCAGGATGTGATGAGCCGACATCGAGGTGCCAAACACCGCCGTCGATATGAACTCTTGGGCGGTATCAGCCTGTTATCCCCGGAGTACCTTTTATCCGTTGAGCGATGGCCCTTCCATTCAGAACCACCGGATCACTATGACCTACTTTCGTACCTGCTCGACGTGTCTGTCTCGCAGTTAAGCTTGCTTCTACCATTACACTAACCGTACGATGTCCGACCGTACTTAGCAAACCTTCGTGCTCCTCCGTTACTCTTTGGGAGGAGACCGCCCCAGTCAAACTACCCACCAGGCACTGTCCTCAACCCCGATTCAGGGGCCTAAGTTAGAACATCAACACTACAAGGGTGGTATTTCAAGGTCGGCTCCACAGAAACTAGCGTCTCTGCTTCAAAGCCTCCCACCTATCCTACACATGTAGGGTCAATGTTCAGTGCCAAGCTGTAGTAAAGGTTCACGGGGTCTTTCCGTCTAGCCGCGGGTACACAGCATCTTCACTGCGATTTCAATTTCACTGAGTCTCGGGTGGAGACAGCGTGGCCATGGTTACACCATTCGTGCAGGTCGGAACTTACCCGACAAGGAATTTCGCTACCTTAGGACCGTTATAGTTACGGCCGCCGTTTACCGGGGCTTCGATCAAGAGCTTCGCCTAAGCTAACCCCATCAATTAACCTTCCGGCACCGGGCAGGTGTCACACCGTATACGTCATCTTACGATTTTGCACAGTGCTGTGTTTTTAATAAACAGTCCCAGCCACCTGGTCACTGCGGCTCTCGTTTGCTTACAGAGCAAGTCCTTCACAAACAAGAGCGTACCTTCTCCCGAAGTTACGGTACAATTTTGCCTAGTTCCTTCACCCGAGTTCTCTCAAGCGCCTTAGTATTCTCTACCTGACCACCTGTGTCGGTTTAGGGTACGATTCAGTATGAACTGAAGCTTAGAGGCTTTTCCTGGAAGTAGGGCATCAACAACTTCACCACCTTAGTGGCTCGTCTCGACTCTCAGCCTTGGCAACCCGGATTTTCCTAAGTCACCAGCCTACAGCCTTTCACATGGACAACCAACGCCATGCTTGCCTAGCCTGCTCCGTCCCCCCATCGCATTCATACCGAGTACGGGAATATTAACCCGTTTCCCATCGACTACGCTCTTCAGCCTCGCCTTAGGGGTCGACTCACCCTACCCTGATTAACATGGGATAGGAACCCTTGGTCTTCCGGCGGAGGAGTTTTTCACTCCTCTTGTCGTTACTCATGTCAGCATTCGCACTTCTGATATGTCCAGCATGCCTCCCGGCACACCTTCAGCCACTTACAGAACGCTCCCCTACCCCGCAGACAAAGTCTGCAGCCGTAGCTTCGGTGGTATGTTTAGCCCCGTTACATCTTCCGCGCAGGCCGACTCGACTAGTGAGCTATTACGCTTTCTTTAAAGGGTGGCTGCTTCTAAGCCAACCTCCTAGCTGTTTTAGCCTTCCCACATCGTTTCCCACTTAACATACACTTTGGGACCTTAGCTGACGGTCTGGGTTGTTTCCCTCTCCACGACGGACGTTAGCACCCGCCGTGTGTCTCCCGGATATTACTTTACGGTATTCGGAGTTTGCAAAGGGTTGGTAAGTCGGGATGACCCCCTAGCCTTAACAGTGCTCTACCCCCGTAAGTATTCGTCCGAGGCTCTACCTAAATAGATTTCGGGGAGAACCAGCTATCTCCCGGTTTGATTAGCCTTTCACTCCTAGCCACAGGTCATCCCCTAACTTTTCAACGTTAGTGGGTTCGGTCCTCCAGTTGATGTTACTCAACCTTCAACCTGCCCATGGCTAGATCACCGGGTTTCGGGTCTATACCCTGCAACTTAAGCGCCCAGTTAAGACTCGCTTTCGCTACGGCTCCCCTAAATGGTTAACCTCGCTACAGAATATAAGTCGCTGACCCATTATACAAAAGGTACGCAGTCACCCAACAAGTAGGCTCCTACTGCTTGTACGTACACGGTTTCAGGTTCTATTTCACTCCCCTCACAGGGGTTCTTTTCGCCTTTCCCTCACGGTACTGGTTCACTATCGGTCAGTTGGGAGTATTTAGCCTTGGAGGATGGTCCCCCCATATTCAGTCAAAGTTTCACGTGCTCCGACCTACTCGATTTCACTTTAGATAAGTTTT
>NZ_SGPH01000046.1:0-6534 GCF_004208915.1 Pseudoalteromonas sp. CO342X | reverse complement strand
ACATAGGCCCCACCAGCTTTGAGGATCCCCAGAATGCCTACCACCATATCCACCGAGCGTTCAACACAAAGCCCGACAAGGGTATCTGGCTTCACACCTTGCTGTTTCAGGTATCGGGCCAACTGGTTGGCACGGCGGTTTAGCTGGTCATAACTCAGCTTGCCCGCTTTGGTGATCAGGGCAGTTTCCTGTGGATGCGCTTTGGCAGATCTTTCAAATAACTCATGAATGCATGCCTCCTGCACACCACTTTTGCGGATAACTTTTGCAGTGTCGAGTAATGTCTTGCACTCTTCATCCGGTAACAAAGACAGAGTATCAAGGGTTACGGCGCTATCAGTTGACAGAGCTTGCACTAAGATCTCTATAGCCTTGTACATATAGGCCATGACTTGCTGCGCAGAAATCTCAGCAACAACCTTTATATTGAGGGTAAAACTCTCACCGAGATCATCGACGGATAAACTGACCGGATAGTTGGTTCTTTCCTGGCCGGAGATTTCTTCAATACCAACGGATGATTCGTGTCCTTCTTTTTCCAAGGTTTCATCATCAGCATCAGTACGTACCTGATGACGGTAGTTAAGGATTGAAGAAAACAAAGGGACATTGCTCTTAAGTCCAGAGCAAGCTTGCGCCATGGACAAACTCGCCTGTTCATACGGTAACAAATCCAACAGAGATGCTTGCACCTGTTGCACGAGAGTGACGGCATCGGCTCCGGCGGATTTGACCCGCACCGGTAAGGTGTTAATGAAGACGCCGAGCATTTCCTCAGCCCCGAAAGTCCCTTGCAATCGTCCCGACATTACCGTACCAAAGACCACGTCATCTTTACCGCTGCAAGTGGCAATTACCCTAGCCCAGCCAGCATGGAACAGTGCCGCTGGCGTGACTTGTATCTTTTTTGCAACCTCCCTTAGTTGGATAGACAAGTTTTGTGGCAGTGCCTGAGCCAGCTCAGTAACATTACTGCCTTTCCCTTGTATATTATGTAAGTTAAAGGGTAAGGTCGGCTCAGTGATATCACCTAAAGTCTGTGAAAAGTAAGCCTGAGCATCATTAACCTGCGCCAGGTGCAGAGCATGGGCGATGAACTCCCGATAAGGAACGGGCGGCTGTAACTGATCACTAATGCCGCCAAGGAAATAGGCCAATTCCTTTTCACAAATTTGCAGGGAAGTGGCATCTTCAATAATATGGTGAATTTGCAACAACACATGCCGCTCTGCCTCACCTTCGGCTGTAGCTACGGTGACATTTAATAATGGCGCCCGGCGAAGATCGACTTTTATCCTTTGGCTCGCACTGTATTCCTCTAGCGCATTTAACGGAGACTGGTCTTTACCTACGCGAATTCTGCCAACCGATAATTTTGCCTCACGCTGTACGATTTGTATCGGTTCACCTACGCCCTGCCACTGCATAGACGAGCGGAAAACATCATGGCGGGCGATCAAAAACTCTAAGCCTTCAATAAAAGAATTAACCGCCGCCTCATCGTCTAGTTTAAACAATATCGGGGTTACATAGGGATCATTTTCCGGGTCTAGGGTATGGTGGAATAAAATCCCCTGCTGTAATGGCCCCAGTGGGTAAATATCTTGGATATTTTCCGCCCCGCCCGGGACCTGGGCCGTTAAATGCTCAATCTCCACTGGAGTTAAATCCACTAATGGCAACATCTCGGGAGTTAACTGCTGGCATTGGGCCGGGATTAGATTCTTCGGCGCCCTGAATACGGCAACTTCTTTTTCCTGGTGCTCGCTCATCGCCACCGCCAGTTCTTCCAGAGAGCGGGCCGCAAAAAGTTGCCGTGCCGCCATCGCCTTACCTTGTTGCTGCAGCCGTGAAATCACCTGCATCACAAGTAAAGAGTGACCGCCTAATTCAAAAAAGTTATCCCGAATGCCAACTCGTTCAACACCCAATACTTCCTGCCAGACAGTACACAAGATCTTTTCCATCTCGGTACGGGGAGCTAGATATTCTTTTCTCGAGAACAGCATATCCGGTTCAGGCATAGCATTGCGGTCGAGTTTGCCATTTGCGGTTAACGGCAGACTATCGAGTAACACAAAAAATGAAGGGAGCATATATTCAGGCAACTGGCGGCCCAAGTAATGGCGGATATCTTCGATAAAGGCGGCATCATCACTCCCTGCTTCGGGGGCAACGAGGTAACCAATCAAGCGGCTATCTCCTTGCACTAACTCTCGGGCCAGAACGACGGCTTCCTTAACGCCGGGATATGCCGCCAGCGCATGCTCTATTTCTCCCAATTCGATCCTAAAGCCACGTACTTTCACTTGATGGTCTATGCGCCCCAGGTATTCAAGCGTACCGTCCGCCAACCAACGCACGAGATCCCCGGTACGGTACAATTTTGGGCTGCTGCTCGGTTTGTGCTTATCGTAGAAAGGGTTCTCGACAAACTTTTCTGCCGTCAATTGCTCACGCTTGATATAACCCCGGGCTAAGCCAATTCCCCCGATATACAATTCCCCGGCAACACCAATTGGGGCAAGATGTTGTTGCTGATCCATCACATACAGCTGGGTATTGGCAATAGGTCGGCCGATAGGGATGCTCGCTGATAACGCTGTTTCCCTGCAATTCCAGAAGCTCACGTCTATGCTCGCTTCTGTCGGTCCATATAAATTATGTAACTCAACATTCGGACACTGCACCAAGACATCGTCGACATGATGTCTACTAAGAGCTTCTCCACTACAAAAGATTTGCTTTAACGAACGGCAATCCCCCAGCAGGCCAAAAGCCAGCATGCTTCCCAGCATAGAGGGAACAAAATGCACTTTGGTGATGTTTTCTTGTGCCATCAGCGAAGACAAATAGGCTGGATCTTTGTGTCCTTCAGGTTTAGCCAAAACCAAGCTTGCGCCTGTGGTAAGCGGCCAGATGAATTCCCAGACGGAGACATCAAAGCTAAAAGGCGTTTTTTGTAAAAATCTGTCCTGGGGAGTTGATGTATATTCCTGATCCATCCAGTAAATACGGTTCGACAAGGCTTGGTGTTCAACCATAACCCCTTTCGGCTTCCCAGTAGAACCCGAGGTATAGATCACATAGGCTAAGTGGTGAGGACATAAACCAAGTGACGAAACTGCCTGGTTATTCTGCGGCATGCTGGCTAACTCATCACGAACTTTGTCATCATCCAAACATAATGCCAGCGGCGCCAGTAAAGGTAATTCAGATAAAAACCTCTGCTGGGTGATCACGATTCCCATATCACCATCATCCAGCATATAGGCGATTCTGGCCTCAGGGTATGACGGCTCCAAAGGGACAAAGGCGGCTCCAGCTTTAAGAATCCCTAACAGGCCGATCACCATATCAAATGAACGTTCGATGCACAGACCAACCAGAGTATCTGGCTTGACACCTTGCGCCTTAAGGTAATGGGCTAGCTGATTAGCCCTGAGGTTTAACTCATCATAACTAAAAGCAACCCCTTGATACACTAGGGCTTCTTTTTGTGGGTTTTGCTCTGCCTGATGTTCGAATAGTTCGTGGATACAGGTTTGCGACGGAAAATCTGCCTGTGTATCATTCCAATCGCATAGGATCTGGCGGCGCTCCTCATCGCTAACTAGCTCCAGGGCAAAAACACTTTCTTCCGGCAAGCGCAATAACTCTGCAAGTAACAGGTTAAAGTGCTGGCTCATTCCCTCAATGCTTTCCCGCTTAAAGAGATCGGTATTATAGTGCCAGCCTAGGTGAAGACCGTCCTGACCTTCAAAAATATTCAAGGTCAGATCAAACTTGGCGACATTCATGCCTCCCTGGTGATCCAGATACTGCGCCGTTAACCCCGGCAGAGATAAATTGCCCTCATCATTATTTTGAAATTCTATCATCACCTGGAATAACGGGCTGTGACTCAAGCTGCGTTGGGGCTGCAGCCGTTCTACGATTTGTTCAAAAGGCACCTGTTGGTGGGCATAACCTTCCAGCAACATAGTTTTACTTTGCCTGAGCAGTTCATTGAAGCTCGGATTGCCGGACAGATTGCTGCGCAAAACTAAGGTATTAACAAAAAAGCCTATCAGCTCGGCAATTTCTGACTGCTCACGGTTGGCCACAGGGGTGCCCAATACAATGTCCTTTTCATTGCTGTAGCGGGATAATAATACCGAAAACGCCGCATGCAGGCCCATAAATAACGTGGCTCCCTGCCTCTGGCACACGTCCTTTAACCCGTCTAAAGTGTCCTTAGCTATAGTTGAGACATAGACATCACCGGCAAAACTCTGGATCGAAGGTCTGGGGTAATCCAACGGCAATCCGTGTACATCAGGCAAGTCTGCCAGCTGCTTTTCCCAATACCCCATCTGAGCATCCAGCACCTCTCCCTGCAGCCATTGGCGCTGCCAGTTAGCATAGTCTGCATATTGGATAGCCAGGGGAGGTAAAGGATTCTCCTGCCCTTGGACATATGCACTATATAAATGGCTAAACTCATTCACCAATATACCCATAGACCAGCCATCCGAAGCAATATGATGCATGGTTACCAGCAGAACGTGCTCCTGAGATGAAACTTTAATTAACTTGGCCCGCAGCATTAGATCCCGGCTAAGATCAAATTCCAGCGCAGCTTCTTTGGTGACTAGGATACGAATCTGGGTTTCTCTTTCCCCCTCGGCTACCCCAGATAAATCGGTTACTGGCACATCAAACGGTTCAGCCGCCTGAATCACCTGTATCGGCTCGCCATCTTCACCGGCTGCAAAGCAGGTACGCAGACTTTCATGGCGTGCCACTACACTGGTAAATGCCTGCTGAATGGCAATCAGGTTTAAGTCGCCGGTAAGCTTTAAGGCCGCGGGCATATTATAAACTTCAGTGCCGCTATCTATCTGTTCTAACAGCCACAAACTTTGTTGGGAATAAGAGGCTTTTAACACTTGCTCACGAGATACCCGGACAATGTCCATCCCAGGTTTAGTCGAATCAAGATATTCTATGATTTGCCCTTTTTTTTCTTTTAATTGTGCGAGCAGGGTCTGAGTCATAGCCCCTTTAGCGGCATTGATTTGCAGTTTACCGTTCTGTACTTTTAAATATATCTTTTTTTCGTGTAGAAAATTAATAAAATCAATAACGTTCATATTTCAAAAAAATCCAATTCTTCACTGTTATTATCAGGATCATGTTTACCAGTTAATGCATCAATATGCTGGGCCAAGGCGCTTAAATTACCCATGGTAAAGGTATAAGTAACAGATAGTTTCACATGTAAGCGCTTTTCTATTTTTGCCAGCAGCTTCATCACCAATAAGGAATGCCCCCCGAGTAGGAAAAAGTCATCCAGCACACCCACCCTGTCTATCTCCAACACCTCTTGCCAGATACCAGACAAACCTTTTTCTGTTTCCGTCTGCGGGGCCACATATTCCGGCCTCAATGCCTCTATATCGGGTTCAGGCAAGGCATTACGGTCAACCTTACCATTAGCGGTTAACGGCAAATGCTCTAGCAACACAAAGGCGGTGGGCACCATATAGTCAGGTAAGGTTTTACGCGCATGCTGACGCGCTTCTTCGATTAACCGCGCTTCATGACTATCTGCACCCGTGGCAACCAGATAGCCTACCAAGCGTTTGTCATTTCCTCCCGCTTCGCGAGCGAGCACCACGGCTTCTTTAATCCCATCGCACTCTTCTAGGACATGTTCAATTTCTCCCAGCTCAATGCGATATCCTCTCACCTTCACCTGATGGTCAATACGACCCAAGTACTCCAGCTCACCGCTGGGCAGCCAACGCACAAGATCCCCTGTTCGATACAAACGTTTACTGCTGTTACTGCCCAAACCGTCATAAAATGGATTGGTAACAAACTTTTCATCATTCAGTTCTGGCCGGTTCAGATAACCCCGAGTTAATCCCGCTCCGCCTATGTATAGTTCCCCACTCACCCCTTTTGGGGCTAGCTGGCCTGATTGCGTTAACACATAAAGCTGGGTATTGGCTATCCCGATACCTATGCTCGCCCGCCCCTTGGCTGTTCGCAATTTATAGGTGGAATAGGTGGTATCTTCTGATGGCCCGTATAGGTCATACACAGAGCTAAAACCTGCCTGATATAGGCTATCAACCAAATCTTGCTTTAATGCTTCTCCCGCCAGATTTATCGTTTTTAATTTTACTGGCAGCTTTTTACCAGAAAGTAAAATCTTAGCCGCCGAAGGCACCGTGTTGACTAAAGTAACTTTGTCTAGGGCATCAGTCTCAAAGAAATTAAGAATATTCTTAACGATCAAAACCGAACCTCCGGCGGCCAGAGGTGCAAATATTTCAAAAATCGACAGATCGAAGCACATCGAAGTTGAAGCCAGCACGCACCCTAAGGTTTCCCGGCTATAAAAATCCAACGCCCAGGCCAACAGGGCTGCAGTGTTTCTGTGCTCGACCATAACCCCCTTAGGTTGCCCGGTAGAGCCTGAGGTATATATCACATACGCCAGATGCTCAGCGCATAATCCCACAGATGATACCGACAGATTAT